>NZ_JJMI01000027.1:0-37007 GCF_000705335.1 Mangrovibacter sp. MFB070 | reverse complement strand
GAGAAAGGACAGCGACGGGGCGGCTTTCAGGGGGCCGGCTTCCATTAAATCTTCCAGTAAGGCACAGGCAATCTGGCGGCCTTTCTCCTCGCCGTGCTGGCGCAGGTAGAAGCCCTCCAGCTCGGCGGCAATGGCACTTTCCAGTGTGTCGAGGGTGAGCGTCGGATAACGGTGCTGGCGTTCGCACAGGGTCAGCCAGGCACAGGCCACCGCACGGCGGTACAGTGCGGCACGTAATACGGGCGGTAAGGGGTGTTTCATGCGCGAACCTCCTCAGTGAGCCAGCGTTCATTACAGCGTTCAACCACGCCGTCGAGCTGGGCGGTCATCAGGTAAATCACCGAGGTGAGTTGTAACTGCTGCGCCGGGTCACGATGTACAGTGGCGCAGTCCTGCACCTGCATAAGGTCGCTGACGAGCTGGCCGACATTGCGCATATGCTCCAGGCATTCGAGGTCGCTGACGGTAATGGTGGTATGTCTCATGCGTGCACCTCCGCAACCGGCAGACGGCCAGCGAACGAGAGGACGTAATCACGCACAAGGGAACAGCGTGCGGTGCGTTCATCACCGGCCACGGTGCGGAGCATACAGATACGGGACTGACGGTCTGCGCGACGAACGGCGGCAAACACAAAGACAAACTGCGGGTGTGACGGGGTGAGGATCGTAGCCATAAGGGCTGCCTCCATTGAGTAGCGGTTATTGCCACCACCGGAGTTCCTACACTCATGGGTGGTGGCCCGGACGGGGGTAGGAATACCGGCCTCAATGGGTACCGGCCAGCCCGAAGGCTGCCCCGCCCGGACCACCATTATCTTGCCGGAGCTGCGGTGTGCATATAAACACCACAGCCCGAAAAATGGGTGTGCCTGAGCAACGACGTAAAAAAAGACGCATGGCGCGTCTGGTGTCGCCATTGAGTAACACGGGTTCCTACGCCCGGCTGCCGATTTTGCGACAGCGGGAAAACTATACCTGGGAATGACGGCAGGACGCAAGCCAGAAAAAGGGGCTTTTTGCAAAACAGTCTGTCTCATGCACCATATCCCCGGTCACGTTCAGCGATACGGTCAGCCATCCACCGGGTAATTTCTGAGTGCGCCCACGCCACATTTTTACCGCCGAGGGTCACCTGTTTCGGGAAAGCCTCCCGGCTGATGAGGTCGTAAATGGTCGAGCGGGAAAGCCCGCACAAATGCATCACTTCGGGCAGGCGGATAAAGCGTTCCTGAACGGCATCAGAGACTGGCATCAGTGGCGCGGCAGGGGCAGAAGACGGGGAAGAAAAAGCAGTGTGCATCGGGCTACCTCATAAAATCCATACAGTACCGGTCGTCTCCGTCCGGCTTCGGGTAGCTCCTTATTATGTATATATTTTCCCTCAGGTCATGTGGGATTTTTTGGAAAACAAACATTGACTTTTCTCTGAATAAAACAAAGGCAAACGTTGGCAAACAGATGCAAATCACTGCACTATATTTCAACTAAATTTAGTTCTTTTAGTTATACATAAACAAAAATTAATAGAAAAAATATCTAAAGACTCTGACTGGCGTGAAAATCATCCGGTGAACAGTAGTGAACACCTGGTGAACACTTATTTCTCAACTATTCACCTCTTATCTTACTGTATTAATTATCTTTTTATTAAGAGTGAACAGTAGTGAACAGTTTTTATTATAAAAATAACCAGTGATAAGGGTTTCCTGCGACCTTTTCCTGGCAAGCCGGGTTTTGAGGTCTGTTTGTGTCATTTTTGCCACAACGGCAATGTGTCGTGTTGTTGTGTGTGGCACGGCAGAATTTCTTCATCTTGAAACACTGAGGAGCCCGAACATGACCAAACCCCGTATGCCTGATTACCTGAAACCGGCACTGACACAACTGGACAGTGCCAGAGCCGCCCATCTTGAAAACGCCCGCCGGATGGATGAAATCACCACCGCCATCAGCCGTGCAGCAGAGCAGAAAACCGCGCTGGAGCAGGAAAACGACGGCGACACCGGCGCATGGCGCAGTGCCTTTCGTGCCGGTGGTGCCATTCTGACCGATGAACTGAAACAGCGGCATATTGAGCAGGTGACACGCCGGACGCTGGCGCAGGAATGCGAGAACCTTTCGGAAGTGCTGGCATTTGAGCGAGACCACCTGCGGGCGGCCTGTGACGGCTCCGCCAGAGCGTGGCGGCAGGCACATCACCATGTCCTGAGTCAGTATGCAGAACATGAACTGGATGCCGCATTACGTGAAACCTGCGGGGCGCTTGTCCGGGCAATGAAATTAAGTGTGCTGGTACGGGAGAATCCCCTTGCCAACACCACCGGCCATCAGGGCTATACCGAACCGGAACAGGCGGTGATGCAGCAGGTGAAAAACTGGCTTGAGCGGTCAGTTAAAAACTGCAATATCCGTCTGACAGATGAACCTGTCCTGTACAAAACCGGGCTGTCAGCGGCCACACTGCCACATATGGAACACGGTGTGGCTGCCACGCCCGTTCAGCGTCAGGTCTGGCAGCAGAAAATGCGCCAGCGTGAGTCTGACCTGAAAGCGCGGGGGTTACTGTCATGATGAGCTGCCCGTTCTGCCGTCAGGCCGCCCATGTGCGCACCAGCCGCTACATGTCGGAAAACGTCAAGGAGCGTTATCACCAGTGCCAGAATCTGGAGTGCTCGGCCACCTTCAAAACCCATGAATCCATTTTTGAAGTGATTCGCTCACCGGTTGTGGAAGAAAAGCCCGCCCCGGTGCCGCCAGCACCCACAGCCACCGGCAGGGTAAAGGGCTGTTACCGCTCACCGTTCCGCCACTAACCAGGAGAAACCCCGGTGACCACCATCACATTGCAGCAGGCTGCAGAGGCCTGCCAGACCAACAAAGCCGCCTGGCTGAACCGTAAATCAGAACTGGCCGCGGCAGAACAGGAATACCGCGAACAGCTTCTGGCCGTTGATGACCCCATTCCGGCCAGAATGCAGGAATTGCGCGACATCACTGACATCAAAAAATGGGAAGTGAATCAGGCCGCCGGTCGCTATATCCGCTCACACGAAGAAGTGCAGCGCATCAGCATCCGCACCGGGCTGAATGACTTCATGCAGCAGAACGGCGCAGCACTGGCCGCGATTCTTGCCCCGGAACTGATGCACCTGAGCGGCCAGCCTGAAATGGTACGCAAACGCGCCCTCGACCGTTCATCAGAATACCTGCGTGAAGCCCTGTCGGTGTGGCTGGCTGAAGGGCATGACATTACTTATTCAGAACGGGACAGTGAGATTTTAACCGCCGCCGGATACCGGCCGGAAGCGCCCTCACGCGATGACAGCCGCGAGCAATTTACCCCCGCACAGAACATGATTTACACCCGCCGACGTGCCGACATGGCCGCGCAGTAACCTGCGTAAAAAACCGCGAAAATCCCACCTTTTTCCCTAAAAAAAGCCATGCATGCATAAGGTGCATGGCTTTGCATGCGTTTTATGACTACCTTTAATGCTGTTCCCGCCAGTGCTGGCAGGCTCTGAGGCCGCTAATGCAGGTGCATTAAAACCGCCCCGGAAAGTGGGCAGGCGAGGCGGGGAAAGCATTGCGCGCCAAAGCGATTACATGAGTTATCAGTATGTTGACTGTCATTATAAAATTCCGGGAGCTTATATGACTGCGGATAGACTTATTCATTGAAAATTAGTGTGGAGAAAATATAATAAGGGAAATTTTTATGCGGGTACTAGTAATATGCTGAATGATAAGGAGTTAAGAGGAGCGCTTATAGACTGGTTATATAGAAAACCGGTCAAACCCAAAAAAATTGTCGAAGAGCTTTCGGTGAACAATGGGTTTGCAATTGCTGATGTCGTTGCTATCTATAAAGAAATGCACTGTTTTGAAATAAAAGGTGATAATGACAAAATTGAAAGAATACTAAAACAAGGAATCTCATATAATTTATCATTCAGAAAAATAACACTAGTAACAACATTAAGGCATAGGGATAAGGCTATATCTTTGACCCCATCACATTGGGGTATTATTATTGCCAAAGAGCTTAATGGTGAAGTGAAATTTATTTATGAGAGAAAGTCTAAGGATAACTCTGGTTTCAGCCCTGTTGTTGCACTGACAACGCTATGGAAAAGTGAAATGTTAGAAATTTTGGATAAAGAAAAAATACATCTTCGCGCCAAGGATAAAACTAGGGATATGATTTCACTGCGGATTTCTGATGTTCTTGATAAATTAAGTGTCAGCAGTGAAATCAGTGATAAAATTATTCATCGGGATAAAAGCATGTATGATAAGTGAATATTTACTAGTGGTTTAACTATTGAAGCTGCTGTTACATTTTTCCCTTCGTAGTTAGCTTTTTGGTACAAAAAAAGATCTCCTTTAGAAAAATCTTTTCCTCTATAAATATGTGGTATGTTGATGATATAATCTGCAAATTTGTTATATTGGTACTTATCCCCTTTAACTCTCCCTCCTCTTTTAACAAAAATACGATTGCTGTAAGGATATATTAACTTGGCAGTTGTAATATTTTGCATATCTTCATCGAAAATTTCTACGTCAGAATACTCAGGACTAACTGCGCCATAATCTCCAAAATGAATTTCTCTAATCAGCTTGAATGCTTCATTTACAGATGAAAATACTTTTATTTCCTCTCTCTCTACGTCAATTTCAGATTGTGTTGTTATCAATTCACTGATAGATGAAGGTATCATAGAACCAGTAGTTATAATTCGATCTATGGGGAAAGTATTTTCTAATAGTTTTCTTATAAAAGCAATTATTTGTCTAGATAATAAAGTTGAATCATCTTTTTTACAAACACGACAGTCAAAAATAAAATCAAAGTTATCTACATAAGGATTTAATACATTGATTAATTCTATTAGTTCTTCTTCAAATAAAAGATAGTTTGAAAAGTAATCCCTTGTTAATCTTATTGCTATCTTTTTGTGCTTAAATAACTTTGTTGAAAAACCATATTTTATTGCATCCATATGCTTGATACTTCTATCCAGTGCTATTACTGGAATCATACCAAATGGAGAGAATGTTTCAATGATGTTGAAATAATTATATCTGCCATCAATTGATATGCTATCTTCTACATCATAATTATCTAAATAAAATTCGGAAATCCATGTTAAGTTAAGTCTGAATTTAGTTTCTAGACGAGTTAAATCACTGTTAAATAAATCATTTTTGTCTCTTATTGTTGCTGCTCCATATCTGCTTTTTTTGGGTTTTTTTCTTGGAAAATCAAAAAATGTAACTAACCCTTTCTTCTTAGCGTCTTTTAAATCTTTTAATGCACCGATTTCGCTTACTTTGAGCTTTAAAAATGGGATGTAACTATACATTGAATACTAGCTCCCTGAAGTTTATTGAATTTACTATTTTAGAGAAGTGGCTATAAGTCTTCCTTTCATTACGAATTCGTCCTGCGATAATAGCAGGGTGAATTCCAATCTCTTTTGCAAACATCAATAAATCCTTTTCTTTTAAGGACTCTTTTGCAATGCATCCTCTCCATAAATTGCGAGGGATAAGTGAATCGAGAGCTAATCTGTCAGCTTGAGACTCAATTAAATCATCGGGGCTATTTTCATCAAAATCTTCAATTATTGGCGATCCTAATTGTTCATAATGTAATACAACATGTGAAAGTTCATGGAGCAATGTAAACCAATAATTGTCAAGTCTACTATATCTTAAGCTCATGGCAATAACAGGATTACCATGCTCATTTACATAAACAACACCATCAGTTTTTGCAGATGGAATTGCTTCTTGATAAATTAAAATTATCCCAAGACTCAATAGTGACTTTGGTGCCATGAGAGGAAATTTCTCATTTACGCTATTTTTTGCTAGCTCCACAAGATCTTCTTTTAGGATTTTTTGATATCTAGGCACATCAGCAATAGATGATATTATCCGTTCTTTATCATAAACAAAAGAAAGCCATGTACTTACAAGAACGTCATCAGCGGATTTGCCTTTTCTAAACAGAGCACTTCTCTTCGAATGGTTATTACAAAATGACGTAAAAAGCTCAGAAATATTTTCATAGTTTCTATTCTTTCCTACGATACCTTTGCTGCGCTTAAAGTCAGGTGGTAAGGATTCTAGATACTCACGGAAATGTAAAAACTCCTTATACTCGTCATGTAATGAAACGGAAGAGTATTTACCAAATGAAAAGTCAATATCCTCAATATCCCCCTTCATGCTATCCCCACAAATTTCATTGAGTTTAAACTATCTATTTCATAATAGTACAATGGATCACAATCGGGATCTTCAACCTTGTCATGATCTTCAACATGTATCATGCCTATATGTTCATAAAATCCATGAGCTTGTGGTAATGAATGTAAACAGAATCCATACTGATAACCTTGCTTCTCAGTTAAATATTTTATTATCGACCTCAATAGTTTTGAACCAATTCCATGGAAATGTTTATCCTCTAATGGACTAAATCTGTTCCACGGTGCTACTGCAATGAATTCTACGTAAAAAATATCCCCCTTATCTAGCACGCTTGGCTTTGGAAAGTATATTAAACAAGCTGCTTCTACCGTACTTTCTGTGGACAAAAAGAACCATTTATACTCTTCTTCTCGATAGTGTAGAGACTTCCCAAACCAGTTCCAATGGTGGTCTTCAACTTGTATTTTGGAAAGTAGCTCCTCTCTTTTTTCCTCATCATAATTTTCTTCAAGATAAGTTAGCATACGAATTCGGTATTCTTTCCATTTTTTATCACATATTAGAGCCTTTATTAAATTCCATCCAAAAGAAATTGAATAATGTGCTGATGAGCCATCATTTTTTTTTATGATACCTTCTTCTATGATTATATCATCTTCTAGTTGATCAATGATACCTAACTTTATTAATTGATTTAAATCAACACTCATATCTTAATCCTAGATATTAACACGATGTAATGATCTACTGACTTTTGTGTACATGTAATCTGCATACCATTGCAACATTTTTTCCCTCTGACGCAAGTATTGTGCGTGATTATAAGTACCCCGGATAATATTTTTATCTATGTGTGCCAATTGTATTTCTATCCATGCACTATCAAAGCCTTGTTCGTGTAGTATTGTCGACATGGTATGCCGAAAACCGTGACCTGTAGCACGTCCTTTGTAGCCAAGCAACTCAATCACCTGTGACACGCTTTCTTTAGATATTGGCTTACTACGGTTGTTTCTGCCAATAAAAATGTAAGGGTAATGCCCAGTGATAGGTTTCAGTTGTCTGAACAACTCAATCACCTGAGTAGAGAGCGGCACAAGATGGGGCCTGCGCATCTTCATCCGTTCTGCTGGTATTTCCCAGACACCTTTATCTAAATCCACTTCGTCCCAGGTAGCAAAACGCATTTCCTGAGTTCTGACACCGGTAAGCATCACAATCTTTGTCGCATTCTTTGTGATAATGCTGCCGGTATAGGCTTCGAGATCCCGAACAAAATGAGGTAATTCTTCGGCAGAAAGAAAAGGATGGTTCTTTTGCTTGGGAACGGCCAGTGCGATAGCTAAATCAGGCGCAGGGTTATATTCAGCCCGGCCAGTAATGATGGCATAGCGAAACACCTCTCCGCATCGTTGGCGTACTTTACGTGTTTTCTCCAATGCCCCACGTTTTTCTATGCGGCGCAGCACCTCCAGTAACTCCAGAGGTTTAATCTCACCAATTGGCCGTTTACCTATGAAGGGGAAAACGTCTTGCTCGAACGTCTTTAAAATTTCTTCACGGTAGGCCACTGTCCAGCGGTCTGCTTTAGTTGCATGCCATTCACGGCTTACTGATTCAAATGAGTTTTCTGTTGAGAGTTTCTGTGCAATTTTCTGCTCTTTTTTCTCTTCAACGGGATCAACACCATTTGCGACCTGTTTACGGGCAATCTCGCGTTTCTCACGGGCTTCTGCAAGGCTGACTAATGCATAGCTACCGAAGGACATGAGTCTGGCTTTCCCGGCGAAACGGAAGCGAAAACGCCATCCTTTCGAACCATCCGGTTTGATGAGTATTGATAGCCCTTGCCCGTCGTTCAGTGTGTAGGGTTTGTCTTGTGGTTTTGCGCGTTTGATTTGTATGTCTGAAAGAGCCATGTGTATACGTGAAAAATGTGTATAAAAATTTTATACACATTACTATACATAAATTTCCCGGATTTAGGGAAATCGTCTCGGACTATCTCGGACGTGATATGTGCTAATTCACTTGAAAATAAAGGATTTTTTGGAGTTCTGAGGACTTGCCCGGAAGACTGATGGCGGAAGATCACAGGAGTCGAACCTGCCCAGGACCGCTGGCGGCCCTATCTGGATTTGAAGTCCAGCCGCTTCACCGGAAACGACGATCTTCCTGCATCGATTGCTACATGGATGCGCGCGCATTATAACCCTTTTAAAGTATCTGAAAATCCCCTGGCGAAAATATTTTCTTCCCTGCGAACAACTTAGCGCAAACCCGCCACAACACAGGCCCTGCCTGGCCTGAAATAAATTGAAATCTTGCTTCCTGGTCAACAGGTTGCGCAGATCACAGAAAACAAGAAACGTAATTCCATTACCAGAAAAAACAATACAACCTCCGTTCGGAATCTTCTAAAACGGCAACAGAACACCTTACTTCTGTCTCTGCTGGCCTGAGGAAAACACACAATGAAGAGTCAGGTTTTATCTCTGAAAGAGAAATTCGGTTATGGGCTGGGTGATGCTGCCAGCCATATCGTCTTTGATAACGTCATGTTGTACATGATGTTTTTTTATACCGATATTTTTGGGTTGCCTGCCGCTTTTGTTGGCACCATGTTCCTTTTGGCGCGTGCGCTGGATGCGGTGTCCGACCCGTGCATGGGGTTGATAGCAGACCGCACCCGCAGCCGTTCCGGTAAGTTCCGCCCATGGATTTTATGGGGTGCATTGCCGTTTGGTATTGTCTGCGTGTTTGCCTATAGCTCACCAGATTTGTCGATGAGCGGCAAAATGATTTATGCCGCCGTGACTTACACCCTGCTCACTCTGATGTATACCGTTGTGAATATTCCTTATTGCGCACTGGGTGGGGTTATCACCAATGACCCGGACCAGCGAATTTCCCTGCAATCCTGGCGGTTTGTGCTGGCAACCGCGGGCGGCATGTTGTCTACGGTGTTAATGATGCCGCTGGTCACACTGATTGGTGGCGAAAATAAAGCGCTGGGCTTTCAGGGCGGTATTGCCGTGCTGTCTGTAGTGGCTATTTTGATGTTCCTGTTTTGCTTCTGGAGCACAAAAGAACGTGTTGAAACCCCACCGAATACCACGCCAATGCGTGAAGACCTGCGCGATATCCTGAAAAATGACCAGTGGCGCATTGTCGGTGTGCTGACCATTCTCAATATTCTTGCAGTGGCAGTACGTGGCGGGGCGATGATGTATTACGTCACCTGGATAATGGGCAAGCCCGGTGTGTTTGCCCTGTTCCTGACCACTTATTGTGTGGGCAACTTACTCGGCAGCGCGCTGGCAAAACCCCTGACCAGTTTGATGTGCAAAGTGGAGGTGTTCTGGTTAACCAACGCAGCACTGTGTGTGGTAAGTGCGGGAATGTTCTTTGTACCGATGCATGAAACCACGGTTATGTTCATCCTGATTGCTGTTATTGGTGTGCTGCACCAGCTCGTTACCCCAATCCAGTGGGTGATGATGTCTGATACCG
The DNA here is from genome assembly GCF_000705335.1 of Mangrovibacter sp. MFB070. Taxonomy (NCBI): domain Bacteria; kingdom Pseudomonadati; phylum Pseudomonadota; class Gammaproteobacteria; order Enterobacterales; family Enterobacteriaceae; genus Mangrovibacter; species Mangrovibacter sp. MFB070. The sequence goes on along the minus strand of NZ_JJMI01000027.1, from coordinate 27,267 downwards.
TTGATTACGGTGAATGGCAGAATGGTAAACGCCTGACGGGCATCAGCTTTGCCGGCACCTTGTTTGTGCTGAAACTGGGCCTGGCGATTGGCGGTGCAATAATCGGCTGGCTGCTGGCCTTCGGTGGCTACAGTGCTGGAGCCACCGCGCAAAACAGTGCAACACTTTCTATCATTATTGGCCTGTTTACCCTGGTGCCCGCAGTTTGCTACCTGATAAGCGCGGTAGTGGCAAAACGCTATTACACCCTGAAAACCCCTTTCCTGAAAAAAATACTCGCTGAACTGGCACAGAACACGCGCGATAACCAACAGCCGCTTCTGGATGTGCCGGTGTCTGAACCACACCAAGTTAAGAGGATTGAGTCATGAAAATCAGTGACGGTAACTGGCTGATTCAGCCGGGCCTTGCCCTTATTCACCCGCTACAAGTGTTTGAGGCACAGCAGCAGGGCAATGAACTGGTGGTGTACGCCGCACCACGGGATGTGCGTGAGCGTGCCTGGCAGCTGGATACCCCGTTGTTCACTCTGCGTTTCTTCTCGCCACAAACTGGCATTATTGGTGTTCGTATTGAACACTTTCAGGGGGGCGTGGCGCGCGGCCCCGATTACCCGCTACAGGCAGACAGCTCAACGCCCGTCACCATCGAAAACAGTGAAACCTGCGCCATGCTGACCAGCGGCAACCTCAGTGTGCGGGTAAGTAAAGGTGAGTTTTGGGCGCTGGATTTCCTGCGTGATGGTGAACGGATCACCGGCAGCCAGGTGAAAAATAATGGCTATGTGCAGGATGCTAACAGCGGCAAAAACTACATGTTCGAACGCCTCGACCTGGGCGTCGGCGAAACGGTGTACGGCCTGGGTGAACGTTTTACGGCTCTGGTGCGCAATGGGCAGTCTGTAGAAACCTGGAACCGCGATGGAGGCACCAGCACAGAACAGGCCTATAAAAATATCCCGTTCTGGCTCACCAACAAAGGCTACGGCGTTCTGGTGAATCACCCGGAAAATGTCTCGTTCGAAGTGGGTTCTGAAAAAGTCTCCAAAGTACAGTTCAGTGTGGAAGGGGAATACCTGGAATACTTTGTTATTGACGGCCCCACACCCAAAGCGGTGCTGGACCGTTACACCCGCTTTACTGGCCGCCCGGCGCTGCCCCCGGCCTGGTCCTTTGGCCTGTGGCTCACCACGTCGTTCACCACCAATTACGATGAAGCCACCGTTAACCGTTTTATTGATGGCATGGCAGAACGCCAGTTGCCGCTGCATGTGTTCCACTTCGATTGCTTCTGGATGAAAGCATTCCAGTGGTGTGATTTTGAATGGGACCCGGCGACGTTCCCGGACCCGGAAGGCATGCTGGCCCGCCTGAAAGCACGCGGGCTGAAAATCTGCGTATGGATCAACCCCTATATCGGCCAGAAATCGCCGTTGTTTGCCGAAGGCAAAGAGAAAGGGTATTTACTCAAACGGCCCGATGGCAGTGTATGGCAGTGGGATAAATGGCAGCCAGGCCAGGGCATTGTGGATTTCACTAACCCTGATGCCTGCACCTGGTACGCCGGGCACCTGAAACGCCTGGTGGCAATGGGTGTGGACTGCTTCAAGACCGATTTTGGCGAGCGTATTCCGGTGGATGTCGCGTGGCATGATGGCTCCGACCCACAGAAAATGCACAACCATTACGCTTTCTTGTATAACGCCCTGGTGTGGCAGGCGCTCAAAGATACCGTGGGTGAAGAAGAGGCGGTGTTGTTTGCCCGTTCGGCTTCGGTTGGCGCGCAGCAGTTCCCGGTGCACTGGGGGGGCGACTGCTATGCCAATTATGAATCTATGGCCGAAAGCCTGCGGGGCGGGTTATCGATTGGCCTGTCGGGGTTTGGGTTCTGGAGCCATGATATTGGCGGCTTTGAAAACACGGCACCAGCCGATGTCTATAAACGCTGGTGTGCGTTCGGCCTGCTTTCCAGCCACAGCCGCCTGCATGGCAGCAAGTCTTACCGCGTGCCCTGGGCCTACGATGACGAAGCCTGCGATGTAGTGCGCCATTTTACCCAGCTTAAATGCCGCCTGATGCCGTATTTATACCGCCAGGCGGTGCTGGCCCACGAATGCGGTACACCAGTGATGCGCGCCATGATGCTGGAGTTCCCGGATGACCCGGGCTGTGACTATCTCGACCGCCAGTACATGCTGGGCGACAGTCTGTTAGTGGCACCAGTATTCAGTGAACAGGGCGATGTGGCGTTTTACCTGCCAGCAGGGCGCTGGACCCATTTATGGCATAACGATGAACTGGCGGGTGGCTGGCATAAACAGCGCCATGATGTCATGAGCCTGCCGGTGTATGTGCGCGATAACACATTACTAGCTCTGGGTAATAACGACCAGAAACCGGATTATGCATGGCATGAAGGCACTGCGTTCCAGTTGTTTAACCTGGATGACGGGCGTGAAGTTGTGTGTGAAGTGCCCGCTCAGGATGGCCGTACTCTGTTTACCCTGCGGGTAAAACGTGAAGGCGGCACGCTGCAGGTGCATGGCGAAGGGGATGCCCGTAACTGGCACCTGTGCCTGCGCAATGTTCACCAGGTAAAAGCGGTGCAGCAGGGAGAAAGCCAGAACAGTGAATGGGGGCTGGTGGTTCGCCCGGTTTCTGGCGCATCATCGCTGGTGGTGCATTACTGATTAACGGTTTGGCCGATACAAAAACGCCCGGGTATTGCCCGGGCGTTTTTTTAACCTGTGCGGCTTATTTAGCAACCACAAAGCGGTCTGCGTCGTCCATAAACGCTTTATCGCCAGCAGGTGCTTCAATAGAACCGAAGTTCATTTGCGCACGCAGTTTCCAGCTTGCCGGAATGTTCCAGGTGCGCTGTACATCTTCGTCTACCAGCGGGTTGTAGTGCTGCAGGTTCGCACCAATGCCTTTCTCAGCCAGCGCCAGCCACACGGCGTATTGTGCAATACCAGTACTGTGTTCAGACCATACCGGGAAGTTATCTGCATAAGCAGCAAACTGTTCTTGCAGGCCTTTCACTACGCTCTGGTCTTCAAAGAACAGCACGGAACCGGCTGCTGCCGCAAAGCCATCAATTTTTTGTGAAGTCGGGGCAAAATGTTCTGCCGGGACAATTTTACGCAGTTGTTCGCGGGTCAGTTCCCAGAATTTAGTGTGCTCTGCACCCAGCAGGATCAGCGCACGAGAGCTCTGTGAGTTAAACGCAGAAGGTGCCTGGCGAATGGCTTCTTTAATCAGGGCAACAACGGCATCATCAGATACAGGCAGTGTCTTGCCCAGTGCATAAATGGTACGGCGTTGGGTTGCCAGCGCATGGAATTCTTGTTGCATAATCTCTCCCGAACTAGTCTCAGTACCTTTGAATAAGTCAATCAGGCTTTTAATCCACATTTTCTTTAAGGTCAATCTCGAAACGTGCCATTAACATGGCTGTACCAGAAAAGGCATAGGATCTGTGATACCTGTCTCAATGCCCGTCTAATCAGTAAGTTACTTCTGGCATTTTGCTGGTTAACGTGGTGTTAGCGGCAGCCTGAAGCGCCCTGATGAATAATGATAGTACGCCTGGCGGAACTTGAGAGAAAACTGAACTATTTGTTGGTATCTTTCAAAAAAACTGAATTATGAAGGGTTAGCGATGTGCCTGTCCGGGCGATGCACGGTACTGCCCGGTGAAGCGAACTGGCAAATAAATACGCCAGCATGGTCGGTTAATAAAATTAATAATTGAGATGCCTGTCACGCAAAGTAATTGCAAAAATGTGATCTGCTCATAATAAACGTGCCATTTTCTGCAGTGTTTGTTAATTGTCCGGATATATGGACAGTTTTTAGTATTGTAGCTGCACAGGCCGCTCTCTATATTTATTATCACAGGGCGTTCACAGAAACGGTGCCAGAAATATTGAGCGGTTAGTCATATTTATTAATCTGGTCTGTAACTAAAGGTAAAAAATGAAAATGATTACCTCACGACAACACAGATTATTACGTTTCCTGTTACAACAGCAGGAATATGCCACGTTACTCAGTCTGGCAGAACAGTTTGCTGTGTCAGAAAAAACTATTCAGCGTGATCTGAATATCATTAATGATTACCTGGCTGAGTGGAATGTCCGGGCAGATAAAAAAGCCGGTGCCGGTGTCTTGCTGGTAGCTGAAAATACCGCAGACCTTCTGCAACTGGAGCAGCAGCTCAATGGCGAAAATGATGATGCCGGGGGGATCATGGGCCATGCCCGCCGGGTGAAAATCGCCTCTCAGTTACTGAGCGAGACCCCAAAAGAAACCTCAATCAACAAGCTGTCCGAGCGTTACTTCATTAGCAATGCTTCTATTGTCAATGACTTAAGAATAATCGAAGACTGGATAACCCCGCTGGGGTTGCAGTTAATTCGCAGCCAAAGCGGCACCCGTATTAAAGGCAATGAAAATAGTGTACGCCAGGCAATGGCCGCGCTGATTAACGGGTTAATGAACCACCAGGAGCCCGGTACTGTGAACCACTCACGGCTGGATCCCGGGAGCTATAAAGCGCTGGTTCAGTATTTTGGCGAGGAAGATGTCGCGTTTGTTCAGGCGCTGTTGCAGGAGATGGAACAGGCACTGGCCTACCCATTAGGCGAACCTTACTATATCAACATCTTTACCCATATTTTGATAATGATGCACCGCCGCACCAGGGGAAATTTACTCGATAACCCGGGGCATATCGCCCGGCAACATGTGGAAGACCCGGTATTTATTATCGCCGGTAAAATGGTGGAAAAAATCGAGCAGCGTATTAACCTGCCACTGCCTGAAGATGAAGTGTGGTTTATCTACCAGTATATTATTTCATCTGGTGTGCTGGTGGTTGAAAACCAGAGTGGCAGTTTGTTACATGCTGAGCTGTTTAGCGATGAAGCCCGCGATATTACATTGCACCTGGTTACGCAGTTTTCACGGTTAATTAAAGTTGAGCTTAGCCTTGACCAGCAACTGTATGAAGGTCTGGTAGTGCATATTCGGCCATTAATTAACCGACTTAACTACCAAATTATTATTCGTAATCCATTGCTGGATGATATTAAAAATGAACTGGCGGATATTTATTATCTGACGCGTATTGCCGTAGAGCAGGTCTTTATTCGTTATACACCCCGGGCAGTGTCCGACGATGAAGTGGGCTACCTGGCGGTGCATTTCCAGGCCGCTATTGAACGCCAGATTGCCCGTAAACGTGTACTGCTGGTGTGTTCTACAGGTGTGGGTACATCCCACTTACTGAAAAGCCGGATCCTGCGGGCATTTCCTGACTGGGAAATCGTGGGTGTTGTGTCTTCAGCAACCATGCAAAGCGTTAGCCAGCAAATGGCACCGGACCTGGTTATTTCCACGGTTCATTTACCTGAAGGGGAAACCCCTGTGGTGTATGTCACCGCATTTTTCAATGATGCGGATATCCGGCGGGTTACCGACAAACTGATAACAGAGAAGCTGCACCAGGCCAGTGAGGCCTGCGCGGTGATGCAAATTTGATTCTATTTCGGTGGGAGGTGGTTTATGGATATCTCGAAAATATTAAGTGTCAGCCATGTGAAGTTAAATATGGTGGCAAAAACGAAAGACGAAGTGATTGAAGAATTAACGGATTTATTATTAGCCGATGGCGCAATCACTAACCGTGAAGAATTTATTCACGATGTCTGGCTGCGGGAAGCCGAAGGGTCTACGGGGTTTGAAAACCATATTGCCATTCCCCATGGTAAATCCTCGGCGGTCAGCCATACCACACTTGCTATTGGGCGTACTCAGCAGGATATCCCCTGGGAAACGCTGGATGGCAGCCATGTCCGCTGTATCATTTTATTTGCAGTTCGCCTGGAGGACCAAAATACCACACATATCCGTTTATTATCGCAAGTTGCCAGTGCGCTGGCGGATGATGACGTAATCGCCCGGCTGCTGGCAGAAAATAATCCACAAAATATTATTCAGCTCTTTAGTCAGTATGCTGAAACAGATATCTGCTAACCCTACAAACTCATTTAATTTTTACTGAAGAGCGGTAGTGAAAATAATGAGAATAACTATCGAGAGTGATTATGAATATTGTTTGTGTTGCTGCCTGTACAGCAGGCATTGCCCATACTTATATCGCACGTGAGAAACTGATTAAAGGTGCAAAACAACTCGGCCACCAAATTAAAGTGGAAACCCAGGGTACCATTGGGACGGAAAATGAATTGCATCCCGATGATATCGCTCAGGCTGATGTCGTGATTCTGGCAATCGATGTAAAAATAAAAGGCGAGGAGCGTTTTAAAAATAAACGAGTGGTGCGTGTTAAAACCGAAGTGGTGATTAAGTCGCCGGTCCAGTTTATTGAAAAAGTTGAGAAGTCATTAAGCCACGCCTGATCCTCACACTGGAGGGTTTTATCATGAAAGAAAATAAAACACCTGTTTCTCAGGAAATAAAGCGCCATTTATTAACGGGTATTTCCTGGATGATTCCCCTGATTGTTGCCGCCGGGATTTGTATCGCCCTGGGGCAAATACTGGGTGGGCCGGATGTCGGTAAAAAAGTGGATACCATCCCGTGGATGCTCAACCAAATTGGTGGTTGGGGTATGGGGCTTATCGTTCCGTTAATTTGTGCCGCTATTGCTTATTCGATTGCCGACCGGCCGGGCTTTGCTCCGGGGTTAATTATCGGGTTTGTCTGCGGGCAAATTCACACCGGGTTTATTGGCGGGATGCTGGGCGGCTTTTTGGTGGGCTACACCGTATTGCTGCTCAAACGGTACATCAAGCTGCCGCAGTCCATGCAGGGGCTGATGCCCATCATGATATTGCCGGTGCTAAGCACCATCATCAGTGGGCTGTTGATGATGACGTTGATAGGCAAGCCGATTGCCTGGTTGCAGGAAGTGTTGATTCAGATGCTGCAATCCATGCAGGGCGGTTCCCGCTTTGTGATGGGCGCGATTCTCGGTGCGATGGCGACGTTTGATTTTGGCGGCCCGGTGAATAAAACCATGTCGCTGTTTGCCGATGGCATGCTGGTCAGTGGTGTTTATGGCCCGGAAGCCGTGAAGTTTGTTGGGTCGATTATTCCACCGTTTGGTATCACGCTGTCGTTCCTGTTAACCCGCCACAAATACACCCGCGCAGAAAAAGAAGCCCTGAAAGCCGCGTTCCCCATGGGTATTTGCATGATAACCGAAGGGGTAATCCCCATTGCTGCGCGGGACTTATTGCGGGTGGTTGCCTCGTGTGTTGTCGCCTCGGCAGTTGCCGGCGGGCTGATTATGGTCTGGGGAGTGGAAAGCCCGGTTCCTCATGGTGGCATGTTTGTGGTGCCGTTATTCACGCATCCCTGGTTGTTCTGCCTGGCGCTGGGCATCGGCACGGTTATCTGCGGTGTCATGCTGTCGATTATCAAAAAGCCAGTCACTGAACAGGATGAAGAGTTTGACGAACTCTCAGACAAAAAAGTGGATGACGACGAAATTACCTTCACCCTGGAATAAACGGAGCGTGCCATGTTTGCTGAAATGAAAACCCTGGTCGCACAGGCACAACAAGGGCATTACGCCTTGCTTGCCATCAACTGCGTCAATATGGAAACGGCAAGGGCCGCCATTCGTGTTGCCGAACAACACCGGGCACCCATCATCCTGAATCTGTACCAGGCGCATTTAGCGCACTTCCCGGCAGATGTCGCGCTTCCTCTGGTGAAATCTCTGGCCGAAAAAGCCCAGGTGCCGGTAACCCTGAGCCTGGATCATGGCAAAGACCCGGGCCACATTCACCGCTGTTTCCGGGCTGGTTTTAGTGGGTTGATGATTGATGCCTCGGCCTTTCCACTGGATGAAAACGTGCAACAAACCCGGGCCGTGGTGGAACTGGCTGCCAGCGCAGGTGTGTGCGTTGAAGGGGAACTGGGGCATTTGGGAGACGCACCTGTCTATAACCATGCCACGAACCGCGACCTGATGACCAACCCGGCAGATGTCGCCCCGTTTATTGCCAGAACCGGTATTGATTTGCTGGCGGTGTCTGTGGGAACCGCACATGGCATGTACCCGGAAGGGGTCACCCCAGAAATTGACTTCGACCGGCTGGCTGCTGTTTACCGCGAATCATCGGTGCCACTGGCGCTGCATGGCGGGAGTGGTACGCCATTTGGTGAGCTTGCCCGCTGCCCGCAATTTGGGGTGGCAAAAATCAATGTGGGCGCGGCGGTGTTCGACGCCGGGAAAAACGCCTTACTTCATACCCTTTGCCACGATAAAAGCCGCGATATGGATGCGGTAATGGCCGCAATGGAAGAGGCCTGCATGGCTGCTATTGAGCCATATCTGGAAGCCAGCGGCGCTATCGGCAAAGCCTGATTTATTCACTGTGTTACCTGTTATGCCAGCGTAAACCCTGCCTGGCAGGGCTGGCTGTTACCCAAAAAATGGAGAATGACGATGTTAGTGTCCATGCAAGAACTCCTGAAATATACCCGCCAACACCACTTTGCGGTGGGGGCATTTAACGTGGCGGATAGCTGTTTTGTGCGTGCTGTAGTGGAAGAAGCAGAGGCTGCAAACGCGCCAGCGATTATCTCGATTCACCCCAGCGAGCATGACTTTGTTGGCGATGCATTTTTTGCCTATGTGCGTGAAATTACCCTGCGCAGCCCGGTGCCCTTCGTGCTTCACCTGGACCACGGGGCTTCTATTGAACATGTGCAGCGGGCAATTCAGTGCGGGTTCACATCTGTAATGATTGACGGCTCCCTGCTGCCTTATGAAGAAAACGTGGCGCTCACCCGCGAAGCCGTGCGCCTCGCCCATGCGGTTGGTGTCTCTGTTGAAGGTGAACTGGGCACGATTGGGCAGACCGGCACCTCGGTGGAAGGTGGTGTGTCCAAAGTCACTTATACGGACCCGGCGCAGGCGGAAGACTTTGTAAACCGCACCGGTGTGGATACCCTGGCCGTCGCCATTGGTACTGCACACGGTATCTACCCGAAAGGCATGCAACCACAACTGCAGATGCACATTCTGAAAGATATTGCCGGGCGTACTTCCATTCCTCTGGTGCTGCATGGCGGCTCAGCCAACCCCGATGCAGAAATTGCTGAGTCCGTCACTTTGGGTGTGGGGAAAGTGAATATCTCCAGTGATATGAAATATGCCTATTTCCAGAAAGTGCGCGAAATACTCGGCAAAGAAACCTGGTGGGACCCCAACGTTATTTACCCTGAGCCAATCAAGGCCGCGCGTGAAGTGATCCGCTACAAAATGAAGCTGTTCAATTCCGTAGATAAAGCCAGCCTGTACTGAGCAGAGTGGCTGGCACAGAGCCGGTTATCTATTGTGTGATAACCGGCCTGAATGTGATGACAAACCTCATGTCCGCACAGAACGAGAGGATGTCACCCAATAAAAAACCAGGAAAATCAATTTATTGATTTTCGGCTGCTAACTAAAAAGAAGGAAAAACCACGCTTTTTCCTTCTTTTTCATCAATCTGTGGCGTGCGTGTTGCACGCCGTTTTGCCTGAAGGGAGGTGTACCGTGTTACAGGCTGGGCTGGATATTGGTGGCACGAAAATCGCCGCGGTGGTGCTGGACAGCACGGGCCGGGAGTGTGGGCGGTGGCGGCAACCCACGCAAAAAAACAGCTATGAGCAGTTTCTGGAAAGCGTCAGCCAGTTGGTAAATACCCTGCGCCAGCAGCTTGCGGAACCCTTTTCACTGGGGATTGCGTTGCCGGGCAGTGTGTCGCCGGTTTCCGGGCGCATTCGCAACGCCAATATTTTGGTGCTGAACGGGCAACCGCTGGCGCAGGATTTGGCTGCGCGCCTTGGGCAACCTGTTACCCTGGCGAACGACGCTAACTGCTTTGCGCTCTCGGAAGCCAGAGATGGTGCCGGTGCGGGGTACAGCAGTGTGTTCGGTATGACATTAGGCACTGGCTGCGGCGGTGGCCTGGTGATTAATAACCAACTGATTATTGGCGGGTATGGCTCGGCGGCGGAGTGTGGCCATATTCCTTTGCCCGGGTATCTGCCAGAGAATGATGGCCCGGCTGTGCGTTGCTATTGTGGGCAGGAAAACTGTGCCGAAAGTTTTGTTTCGGGTACAGGCCTGGCGCGCGGGTACCACTTGCTGGCCGGGGAAGAGGTTTGTGGTGAGCAGGTGATAAGCCGTGCCCAGGCGGGTGACGCAGCCGCTCTGCAGCAGGTTGCCCGTTTCCGCAGCCAGCTCGCCCGCCTGCTGGCAACAGTCATTAATGTGGTGGACCCGGCAGTGATTGTGTTGGGTGGCGGGTTATCGCAATCCCCATTGTTGCTGGAAGGTGTAGCGCAACAGGTTGCTCCCCGGGTATTTACCGACCACTTCCAAACCCCGATTGTTACTGCACAGCACGGGGCGAGCAGCGGAATGCGTGGTGCAGCATGGCTGGGTGCTGAACAGAGGAGCCGGTAACCACCAGTGCTGCAAACCGCAGCAGCATGGCTGCAACGGTTGTGACAGGCGGCACAATGAAACGTGACCGTGGCAACAATTTCCTGTTATTGCCAAAAAAATCGTTGTTTAAACTCGCCAGCTGTGTTTGTATATTTTTTAACGTAAAAATAACACAACACAGGCCCCAAATGACTGCAATCCGCAATGCACAGGCTCTACTACTTACCGCGCTAACCGCCGCGGTAGTGGTCGTCGTGCGTGTGGTGGTGGTCGTCGGCAAAGCGCCGTAGGGTCTGAATCAACGCACGATTCCAAACCCCGCCGGCGCAAACCGGGCGGGGTTTTTACTTCCTACTCGCCCAACAACGCTGGCCCAGAAGAAAAAAGGATACTGGAGCATGGCAACAACGGGCAGCAGCACATCGCAACCTCAGCGCATGACAGGCGCGCAGTTAATTGTTCACTTACTGGAACGGCAGGGGATAACCCAGGTTACCGGCATTCCTGGCGGTACCGTGTTACCGCTGTATGACGCATTAAGTGAAAGCAAACAAATTCGCCATATTCTGGCACGCCACGAGCAGGGCGCTGGTTTTATCGCCCAGGGGATGGCGCGAACCCAGGGAAAACCCGCAGTGTGTATGGCCTGTAGCGGGCCGGGCGCGACTAACCTGGTGACAGCCATTGCCGATGCGCGGCTGGATTCAATTCCGCTGGTGTGTATCACAGGCCAGGTGCCGTCTGCCATGATTGGCACCGATGCGTTCCAGGAGGTGGACACTTACGGCATCTCCATTCCCATTACCAAACATAACTACCTGGTGCGCCATATCAGCGAATTGCCGCAGGTTATCAGTGACGCGTTCCGTATTGCTCAGTCTGGCCGCCCGGGCCCGGTGTGGGTGGATATCCCGAAAGATATTCAGACGGCGGAAATCGACCTTGATTGCCTGCCTGAACCCGGCGAGCGCCAGGGGGCTCCGGCATTTTCCTCCCAGGCAGTAAGTGAAGCGGCGGCGATGATTAACCAGGCAAAGCGCCCGGTACTCTACCTGGGCGGGGGCGCCATTGGGGCTGCTGAGCAGGCGCGCCAGCTGGCGGAAACTGCCAACCTGCCAACCACCATGACATTAATGGCACTGGGCACGCTGCCTTCTCACCACCCGTTATCACTGGGCATGCTGGGGATGCATGGCGCAAGAAGCACTAACTATATTCTGCAGGAAGCAGACTTACTGGTGGTGATGGGGGCTCGTTTTGACGACCGAGCCATTGGTAAAACGGCAGAGTTTTGCCCCAATGCCAAAATTATTCATGTGGATATCGACCGGGCGGAACTGGGGAAAATCAAACAGGCCCATGTCGCCATTCAGGGCGATGTCAGTGAGGTACTGGCGCAGTTACTGCCCCAGGTGATGCCACAACCCCGCACAGAGTGGCGCACGCTGGTGAATGATTTACAGCGCGAGTTTCCCACCCACTTCAGCAGTGAAGACCCATTATCCCATTATGGCCTGATCAATGCGGTTGCACAGTGTGTGGATGACAACGCGGTGATCACCACCGATGTGGGGCAGCACCAAATGTGGGTGGCGCAGGCTTACCCGCTGAACCGCCCGCGCCAGTGGCTGACTTCCGGCGGCCTGGGCACAATGGGCTTTGGCCTGCCAGCGGCGATTGGCGCAGCATTGGCGGAACCAGAGCGTACGGTGATTTGTTTTACCGGCGATGGCAGCCTGATGATGAATATTCAGGAAATGGCAACGCTTGCTGAAAATGGCCTGAATGTGAAAATTGTACTGATGAACAACCATGCGCTGGGCCTGGTGCATCAGCAGCAAACCCTGTTCTATAACCAGAATGTTTATGCCTGTACCTATCCTGGCATGACGCAATTCATGCCGATTGCCGCCGGGTTTGGCCTGGCAACCTGCGATTTAAATGCAGCGCCTGACCCGCAGGCTGCACTGCGCGAGGCAATATCCCGCCCGGGGCCGTGCCTGATTCATGCCAGCATCGACCCGAATGAAAAAGTGTATCCGATGGTACCGCCAGGTGCGGCCAATACTGAAATGGTGGGGGAATAAGCCATGCAACAACAACATTGTGAAGCCGTTATCCTGGAACTAACCGTGCATAACCACCCGGGCGTGATGTCCCATGTATGTGGGTTGTTTGCCCGCCGGGCATTTAACGTTGAAGGGATTTTGTGTCTGCCACTGGAAAATGGCGAACAGAGCCGTATCTGGTTGCAGGTGCTGGATGACCAGCGCCTTGAGCAAATGATTAGCCAGATAGACAAACTGGAAGATGTAGTACAGGTTACCCGCCATGAAGCGGACCCTGGCGTGTTTAATAAGCTGGGGCTGTTTTTCCAGTAACACCTTCCCGCCTGTTCAGGCACCCGGCCGGGAGGTTCGCTTCCGGCCGTTGGCTTTATGCGTGATACCCGCAGCTCTTCCCGCCGGTCAATTTACTGCGCCAGCCGTATTGCGCCTTTCCCCTGTTGTATGCCTGGTACTCATTCGTGTTTTTATAAACTTTCATATATGAAAAATCGAATATGTTTTTGACTTTTTAAAGATGAAGCGCGACACTGCCTGGCAGTTACAGGAGAACCCGCATGGCACAACTTACCCCGCTGGCATTATTCAAGTATCTGTCTGATGAAACCCGTCTGAACATTATTCTGTTGCTCAGAGAGATGGGCGAAGTTTGTGTGTGCAACCTTTGTAGCCTGCTGAACCAGTCGCAGCCAAAGATTTCCCGCCATCTGGGGATGTTACGGGAAAGCGGGCTGCTACTGGGCCGCAAGCAGGGGAAATGGGTGCATTACCGCCTGTCGCCGCAAATACCTGCGTGGGCCGCACAAGTGATTGAACAGGCCTGGTTAAGTGAGCAGGAGGCTATTCAGGACTTAACCCGGGTTCAACGGGTGGAAAGCAGTGCAGGCTGTGGTGCGCCAGTGTGTTAGGTATTAACTTTTCATATTCGAAAAAACAGATGTAATAAGTTGGGCGGCATTGGGTGCTGGCTCATTTTTTATGGTTACTCAGAGCAGCTTTGCTGTTCTGCCTGGAGGGGTTATGTTGCTGGCCGGGGCTATTTTCATCCTGACTATTGTATTGGTTATCTGGCAGCCGAAAGGGCTGGGTATTGGCTGGAGCGCTATGCTTGGCGCAATACTCGCGCTGGTAACGGGTGTGGTGCAGCTCAGTGATATTCCTGTGGTGTGGCATATCGTCTGGAACGCAACGGCGACTTTTATCGCCATTATTATTATCAGCCTGTTGCTGGATGAATCCGGCTTTTTTGAATGGGCCGCGTTGCATGTGGCTCGATGGGGCAATGGCCGTGGGCGGCTGTTATTTACCTGTATCATTCTGTTGGGCGCAGCAGTATCTGCGTTGTTTGCCAACGATGGCGCTGCCCTGATTTTAACGCCTATCGTCATTGCCATGCTGCTGGCGCTGGGGTTCAGCAAAGGTGCCACCCTGGCCTTTGTGATGGCGGCGGGTTTTATTGCCGACACCGCCAGCCTGCCGCTGGTGGTTTCCAACCTGGTGAATATTGTTTCTGCTGACTTCTTCCGCCTGGGGTTCAATGAATACGCCTCAGTGATGGTGCCCGTAGATATTGCGGCTATCCTTGCTACCCTGGTGATGCTGCACTGGTTTTTCCGCAAAGAAATCCCACCTGAATATGATCTTGCCCGCCTGAAAGACCCGGCGCTGGCTATTAAAGATAAAGCCACGTTTAAGACGGGCTGGGTGGTGCTGGTGCTGTTGCTGCTGGGCTTTTTTGTCCTGGAGCCAATGGGTATTCCGGTGAGCGCCATTTCTGCGGTGGGCGCGCTGGTATTATTTGCGGTTGCGAAACGGGGCCATGGCATTAACACCGGTAAAGTGCTGCGTGGTGCGCCCTGGCAGATAGTGATTTTTTCGTTAGGGATGTACCTGGTGGTGTATGGCCTGCGCAACGCCGGGCTGACCAACTACTTGTCTGGCATTCTGGACTGGCTCACCGGGCAGGGCCTGTGGGCGGCAACATTAGGCACCGGGTTCCTGACTGCGTTTCTGTCTTCCATTATGAATAATATGCCCACTGTACTGGTTGGCGCGCTGTCGATTGATGGCAGCACAGCCACGGGTGTTATCAAAGAAGCAATGGTGTATGCCAATGTGATTGGCTGCGATTTGGGGCCGAAAATCACCCCAATTGGTAGCCTGGCAACACTGCTTTGGTTGCATGTGCTTTCTCAAAAGAACATGCGGATAACATGGGGTGGTTACTTCCGCACCGGCATTATCATGACCCTGCCTGTCCTGTTTGTGACGCTGGCAGCACTGGTGCTGCGCCTTTCTTTCACTTTGTAATGAGATACTGCTATGAGCAACATCACCATTTACCACAACCCTAATTGCGGTACTTCACGCAACACGCTGGAGATGATCCGTAACAGCGGCGCAGAGCCTGAAGTTATCCTTTACCTTGAAACCCCGCCTGCGCGGGATGAACTGGTGAAACTGGTTGCCGATATGGGCATTTCCGTGTGGGCGCTGCTGCGTAAAAACGTTGAGCCATTTACCGAGCTTGGGCTGGAAGAAGGTAAGTTCTCCGACGGCCAGTTGATTGATTTTATGTTGCAGCACCCCATTCTGATTAACCGCCCGATAGTTGTGACCCCACTGGGAACCCGGTTGTGCCGGCCATCTGAAGTCGTGCTGGATATTCTGCCAGGTGAGCAAAAAGGCGCGTTTGCCAAGGAAGATGGCGAGCAGGTGGTGGACAACACCGGTAAGCGGTTGAAGTAAAGCCTAAGTTTAAGTAAAAAATAAGGGGCAATGGTGTTCTGGTTACTGCCAGCGCCATTGCCCCATTTTTCAGCCTGCCTGGTCTGTAAAGGGTACTTTGCTGTAAGACCAGGTATCTATCCGGATATCTGATTTCGCAGTAAATGAAGGCCAGTGGAATGTTTTCATGGTGAAAGACCAGGTGTAATATTCTGCGCCTGTGTCCTGCATCGTCACCTTCAGTGTGCGCCATTTTTCATCGTGGCAATGGGTGTGGCGCGCAAAATCGCGTTCAGTAAAACAGGCCTTTATTTTTTCTGCAGAGGAAAATGGCAGGTTACTAAAAGCGGTGCGCCAGGTGCCGTCTGCTTCCAGAACAATAAAATCCGCATAATTTTCTTCCCGCTCGCCACTGGCATAAGCAGAAGACCAGTTGTGAATCAGGGCAATCGCCTGTTGTGTTTTACTGACCGGGTAAATGGCCGGGAACAGTGTCAGGCCGCCTTTGGTCAGCCCGTCATGCTGGTATGCGTCATCGGTATTGCTGTGGCGATACTGGGCAAGAGACCAACTGGTTTCTTGTTGAAAACCACCCGCAACACTTCTGATTTTTTTCACTTCAAACTGCGGGGTAACAGCATAGAACAGGCTGTTGTCATGCGCTTTACGCCACAAGATTAACGGGCTTTCCGGGCCACAGTCATCAAAGATGGCCGGGCAAATGGCGGCAAAGTGTTCATTGCTGGCAGGCAACTTTTCCAGGGCGAGAGGCTCGATGACTGGAGAAGACAGTGCCGCCAGTGCGGGGTGGGCACAAGCTAATAACAGCAGGTTGGTTATTGTTCTCACCGGGAAACTCCTTGTACATTACTCCCCTCCATGGGGCGGTTTCTGATAATCCGCCCGGTGAGTTAAACGGTAACTAAATAAACAATGACACTGTTGCAATATTTACGCAGTATTCAGCCAGTCATTCAGGGAAATTCCGCTCCCACAGGTATTAATCAATATGGGCACAATGTTGTTGTATAACTTGTTCACCCAGAGAGCCGAATAATGCCCGGGTGGCTGAATGAAATGCCCGAAGTTGTGCAAATGCAGGCTGAATTAACTGGGGGTGTTTACGCGGTGTGAGCGTTAATTCGCATTCTGCCAAATGGCGGACAGCTTCCACGGCATTGTCGTTAATGAGCCGGGTTATTTCATCTTCGATTTCTTTGAGCCAGCGTCGCCGCTCTGCAATGAGAAAGGGCGCATTCAGGTTCAGCAAGGTGATGGTGTAATCAGCTTTAGCGGCGTCTGCCGCAGATAACCCACTTTTAGGCTGAATACTTCCATCCAGTGGTAAATAGACAAAATAATCACGGCAGTTTGCTGACTGCGGGGAAATAAATAAATTTGGGTTATAGAGACTGCCTTTATGGTGCCCGGCAAATCTGGCTGAACCGGTATAGGTTTTTAAATCCTGATCTGAAAGGGCGCTACGCAGCAGATTTAACTCATCGAACGTGCGAGCAGGAAAGAGGCTTTTGGGTTGTTCATGTTCGAAATGAGAGCCAATACCATGGGTGTTTTGTATATCCGCTAAATTAAGTTCTGTATAACAACACAAACCAAATTGCTCGACCAGAAGTTGGTGAAACAGCGTATTACGGTTGTCTCTGAAGTTTTTCCAGGCACGCCTCGCCGCATCGTGTGTTGCCGGAATACCATTATTGGCTTGTGCCGCCGCCAGGTTGGCGTTGCCGCGCACTTGTTTTTTTATTCTGCGCATTTCCCTAAGAACTCCTTACGCTGAATCGCCCTGTCTGCGGCTGCGAGGTCAGAATGATGTTCTCCCATCATCTCCTGAAGTTGGGCTCTTAGCGCCAGCGCCTGTGCGCTTTTTCCCATTCCTGATTCAATCATGACGAAGTACTCTTTGAGCATATCGCTGTGATTAAGCGGAGGGCGGGTATCCACGCCCAAAACCTGGGTCAGAACATAATGGCTTTGTTCACCAAAAGTATTACCAATTGGTTTATGAGCGGTGTGCTGGCCCAAAATTAAAATTTGCTCTTTTCTTACTGTGGTCAATACCTGGGGACTGTGAGTGGTAACAATAAATTGCAAGCCGGGAAATGCTGCTCCAAGATTTTGTAATACAAGCTGTTGCCACTGAGGGTGAAGATGCATATCAACTTCATCAACCAGTACCATTCCCTGCGTTTTTACTACGGCATTTTCCTGAAGATGGCTGTTGAGGCGAACACAACGGTAGGCAATATCGGCGACCATACCCACCATATTACGGACACCATCACTGAGCATGGAAACCGGAACATTACCTTGTTCAGGATGGCTGGCGATAATTTCTTTCGCTGTCGCGCTATAACGAATATTGGACCAGCCTGATGGCTGTAGTACGGTATTAACCGCCGTTGTGATTGCTCTGAGCAGGCGGCTACGTAATGTATTGCCTGAAACTAATGCATCAGATAACCCCGACTCTTCAAGGATTTTCATTTTGCGCTCCAGTTCAGCAATTGTTTCATCACGCAACCAGACGGCAAATGCAGAGTAGCTGGATTCTGGGTCCATACAATCGCGATACCCTTCGAACCGGCTGGATTTACTCAGTGAAGCAACTTTTACTGAAGAGAGCTTTTTCTGTTTCCATAAACGGCCAGTACCGTAATAACCGAATAAAGGTAATTCTGCTGGCTTATTATCCTGCACATCTTTCTGTAGTTTTTTAGCAAAATCCTTCAGGCTTTTAACTTGGGTGGTTCGGCCTTTAAGCGTATTTCGCACCCTGCTCCAGCTCTCAGGAAATTCGCCCGGACCACCCTGCCAGGTTGTGCAGCTAATAGTTACCGGGAATTGGTATTCCATCGTGAAGGTATCATCAGCATCTTCCAGAATATGCTTAGCCAGGTGAATTTCGTTGTCATGAACGCCACGATCAATCCCCGTTCCCAGTGCCGTGAAAAATTGACCATAGGCAATTGAGATAGCATCAAGAATAGAGGTTTTCCCCTGGCCGTTTAAACCGACAAGGACATTTATTCCCGGACCAAATTCGCATTCAAATTGCCGGAACCCTCTGAAATTTTTCAGAAAGAGTTGTTTCAATTTCATGATAGATGACCCACAGCCCTGAAGGTTGCACAATGTGATTGTTTGAAACGCTTGCCGTATTCTGCCAGCAAACGTTTCAGGATGGTTATTCCCCTTCCCCCGGGAACAGGAACGGGTTGATGCTGCTGCGGGCAAAGCCTTCCTGCTCCATGCGGGCATCCAGCACCAGGGAGGCCAGGTCATCGGCAACGGCTTCGACGTTCGGGTCTTTTTCCTGGTAGAGCACCTTCAGGTAGGTGCCGCAGTCGCCACAGCTTTCTGCTTTAATGGCGGCCTGCTCGCTGTCCAGCGACCAGTAATGCAAATCGCGGGTCTGTTCGCAGTTGCTGCATTTTACCCGCACCATATGCCACTCGGTTTCGCACAGGTTGCAGTGCAGGTAACGCAGGCCACTATTGCTACCAATATGCACCATGCTGGAGACTGGCATGCTGCCACAGACCGGGCAGAACTGGCGATGTTCGCCATATTCAGCGCGGGCTTTACCCGGAATTAACGCGGCCATTTGTGCCCAGTACAGTGACAATGCGCCCCAGATAAAAGGTGCTTTATCGCTGCTGACTGCCACAAAATCACTGGCAAACAGGCTGGTTGCCATGCTCTCCAGTTCCTGCTCAGACGCCTTCTCCAGGTTTTCAATCACGGCCAGTGCCGGGCCGCTCATTTCCGGCTTCAGCTCAGCAATCAGTGAATGCAGGAGTTTATGCCAGTGTTTATCACGCGGCAGGGTGTGAATATCCAGCGGTGGTTTACCACTTTCGGCCGCACTGGCAATCAGGTTGGTGAGGTCCAGTTGCAGTGGGTGGTCGTACAGCACCACTTCCTGGGCATGGGCTATCAGCGCTGCAAAACGCAGGTAATCACCCAGTGGGTTACTCTCTGCCAGCTCACGCAGGCGCTCAGCCCGGCGGTTATAAAGATTCTTGAGTCTGGGGAATAATAACGGCGGAATCATATCCGCCGTGCGTTTTTCGCTCTTCTCCAACTGATCTTGCGGAATAATGCGAATACTCATTCAGTTGATTTTTCCTGTTTCTGGCGTAGTTCGCGGAACCAGCGGGGGTGGTGTTTTTTCGCCCAGGCGCTGGAAACCCAGCCTTCCACCATGGCGGTAATCGTCCCTTTCACCCACAGCGCCGCGTAGATATGCACCATGATAACCACAATCAGGGCCACTGCCGCAAATGAATGTACCAGTAATGCGGCACGAATGAGCGGAATCGGGAAGGCACTGGCAAAATAAGGCCGCCAGATAACCACGCCACTTGCCAGCAACAGGAGCAGGCAAATAATCGCCGCCCAGAACACACATTTCTGGCCGAAGTTATACCGCCCGGTATCGCCAACTTCCTCATTTCTCGCAATTTTATGGATGTTTTTCGCCCACAAAATATCGTCGCGATTAATCAGGTTATGGTGCCAGTAACGGAAGAACATGATGATAAACGACGCGAACATCACCACCCCGGCGAAGGGGTGGAGAATACGGGCCAGTTGCGGCGTACCAAAAATGTTCATCAGCCAGTTAAAGGAAGGGAAGAAGAACCCCAGCCCACTGACTGCCGCCAGCAAAAAACAGAACGCGGTTATCCAGTGGTTAATGCGCTCTGGTGCGGTGTAGCGCACTATTTTGTCGGACTTTTTCATTGGCGGCCCCCGTTATGGTTACCCTGGTCTCGGTCATCGTCCTCGCCATCATCCTGGTCATCGGCCCGGTTCGGACCAACACCCACATAGTGGAAAATGCTGGCGGCGAAGGTTGCCGCAAAGCCGATAGCGGCCAGTGGTTTCCATACCCCTTTCCAGAATTTCACTGTCGGGCTGATGGACGGGTTTTCCGGCAAGCCGTGATACAGGCCTGGTTTGTCGGCATGGTGTAACACATACATGACGTGAGTACCGCCAACGCCTTGTGGGTCATATAACCCGGCGTTATCGAACCCACGGGTTTTCAGCTCGCTGATACGCTCGCTGGCAACGTTTTTCATGTCTTCTTTGGAGCCAAAATGGATGGCACCGGTCGGGCAGGTTTTCACACAAGCGGGTTCCTGGCCGACAGTAACCCGGTCCACACACAGAGTGCATTTGTAAACCCGGTTGTCGTCCGGGTTCATACGCGGGACATCGAACGGGCAACCGGCAATGCAGTAACCACAGCCAATACACTGCTCAGACTGAAAATCCACAATGCCGTTGGCATACTGAATAATAGCACCTTCCGATGGGCAGGCTTTCAGGCAGCCCGGGTCGGCACAGTGCATACAGCCATCTTTGCGGATTAACCACTCCAGTTTGTCGTTCTGCTCCACTTCGGAAAAACGCATCACCGTCCAGGATTTGGCAGTCAAATCTGCGGGGTTGTCGTACACCCCGACGTTGTGACCGATTTCATCCCGGATGTCATTCCATTCAGAACACGCCACCTGGCAGGCTTTACAGCCAATACAGGTGGTGACATCAATAAGCTTCGCCACTTCCTGCTGGTGGTCCCGCGCTTGTGGCGCGGGGGTAACACCGTTGGTTGCGGAACGACGAATGATGTCTTGCGATTGATAAGCCATAAATCGTCTCCGTTACACTTTTTCCACGTTGACCAGGAAGGTTTTGAACTCTGGCGTTTGGGTATTGGCATCGCCCACGAACGGTGTCAGCGTATTGGCGATAAAGCCTTTACGCGCCACACCTTCATAGCCCCAGTGAATCGGCACACCGATGGTGTCGATGTCTTTGCCATCCACTTTCAGGGTGCGAATACGCTTGGTCACCACCGCTTTGGCTTTGATATAGCCACGGTTAGAGGAGACTTTCACTGTATCGCCATGCGCAATTCCCAGTTTGTTCGCCAGTTTTTCACCAATTTCCACAAACTGTTCTGGCTGCGCGATAGCGTTAAGCAGGGCGTGCTTGGTCCAGTAGTGGAAGTGTTCCGTCAGGCGATATGTAGTGCCGACATACGGGAATTTGTCGGCTTTCCCCATGGCGTCACGGTCGTCGTTAAACAGGCGTGCCGCCGGGTTGGAGACCACATTCGGGTGTAACGGGTTGGTGCCAATTGGCGTTTCAAACGGTTCATAGTGTTCCGGGAACGGCCCTTCTGCCATTTTGTCGATGGCGAACAGGCGGCCCATGCCTTCCGGCTGCATGATGAACGGCCCGACACCACTGCCAGGTGCTGCAGTGCTGTAATCCGCAACATCCACGCCACCCCATTTGGCTCCGTCCCATTTCAACAACTGGCGTTTTGGATCCCACGGGTTGCCCTGTGGGTCTGCAGACGCACGGTTGTAGAGAATGCGGCGGTTAAGCGGCCAGGCCCATGCCCAGCCCAGGGTATTCCCCAGCCCGGAAGGGTCGGCGTTATCACGGCGCGCCATCTGGTTACCTTCTGGTGTCCAGCTACCGGCGAAAATCCAGCAGCCACTTGAGGTGGTGCCGTCATCACGCAGGTGGGCGAAGGTGGACAATTGCTGGCCTTTTTTCACCAGCACATTGCCTTTATCGTCCAGGATATCCGCCAGAGCTTTACCGTTGCTTTCCCGTGCCACTTCTTCGGTATCTGGCGCTTGTGGCGTGAGGTAATTCCAGCTCATGTTCAGCACTGGCTCAGGCACCGTGCCGCCTTCACTGGCGTACATTTCGCGCAGACGCAGGTAAATACCGGCAAGGATTTCGCCATCATTCAGCGCTTCCCCTGGGGCATCTGCACCTTTCCAGTGCCACTGCAGCCAGCGGCCAGAGTTGACGATAGATCCATTCTCTTCTGCAAAGCAGGTAGAGGGCAGGCGGAACACTTCGGTCTGAATAGTGGACGGGTCCACATCATTCGACTCGCCGTGGTTTTGCCAGAACGTCGAGGTTTCGGTGTTCAGTGGGTCGATAGTTATCAGGTATTTCAGCTTCGACAGCGATGCCACGACTTTGTTTTTATTCGGGAACGACGCCACCGGGTTAAAGCCCTGGCAAATGTAGCCATTCACTTTCCCCTGATGCATCATCTCGAAATACTGCAACACGTCGTACATCTTGTCCCATTTGGGCAGCCAGTCGAATCCCCAACTGTTTTCTTTAGTGGCGTGTTCCCCGAAGAAAGCCTTCATCATGGAGACAAAGAATTTCGGGTAGTTGCCCCAGTAGTTTACCTGGCCGGGCAGCGTGGGTTTGGGCGTGCTGGCTTGCAGGTAAGTTTCCAGGCTGGTCTGTTTTTCACTCGGCAACGAGAGGTAGCCAGGCAGGCTCTGCGACAGCAGCCCCAGGTCCGTCAGCCCCTGAATGTTGGAGTGCCCGCGCAGGGCGTTAACCCCGCCACCTGCCATGCCCATATTCCCCAGTAACAACTGGATCATCGCCATGGTGCGGATGTTCTGTGCGCCTACGGAGTGCTGTGTCCAGCCCAGGGCATACAGGAACGAGGTGGTTTTGTCTTTCGCACTGGTTTCGGCAAGGTATTCGCACACCTGCAGGAAATCTGCTTTGGGTGTCCCGCAGATATTTTCCACCATCTCAGGCGTATAGCGTGAGACGTGGGTTTTCAGCAGGTTCCAGACACAACGCGGGTGGCTTAACGTGGTATCGCGTTTCGCAAAGCCCTGGTCATCCAGCTCGTAATGCCAGGTGGTTTTATCGTATTTGCGGGTTTGCTCGTCATAGCCTGAGAACAGACCATCTTCGAAGCTGAAATCTTCACGCACTATCAGGCTGGCGTTAGTGTAGGCTTCGACATACTCGCGGTTAATTTTGTTGTTGGTAATCAGGTACAGCAATACGCCTGACAAGAATGCGATGTCAGTACCGGAACGGATTGGCGTGTAAAAATCAGCGACAGACGCTGTACGGGTAAAACGCGGATCGACAACAATCAGCTTCGCGCCGTTGCGGATTTTGGCTTCCATCGCCCAGCGGAATCCAACCGGATGCGCTTCAGCGGCATTGCCACCCATTACAACGACAAGATCGGCGTTCTTGATATCCACCCAGTGGTTGGTCATGGCACCACGACCAAACGTCGGAGCAAGACTTGCTACCGTTGGTCCGTGTCAGACACGCGCCTGGTTATCGACCGCCAGCATACCCAGCGACCGGGAAAATTTTTGGGTGAGATAGCCCGATTCATTGCTTGAGGCGGATGCGCACAGCATGCCGGTAGTGAGCCAGCGGTTTACTGTGGTGCCCTGATCATTCTGCGCGACAAAGTTAGCGTCGCGGTCTTCCTTCATCAGTTTGGCGATGCGTTCAAACGCCTCTGACCAGGAAATACGCTGCCATTTATCAGAACCTGGTGCGCGGTACTCCGGGTATTTCAGGCGGCTTTCACTGTGGATAAAATCCACCAGACCAGCACCTTTCGGGCACAATGCGCCACGGTTTACCGGGTGATCCGGGTCCCCTTCGATATGGAAAATTGAGGATTTTGCATTTTTTGCGCCGTCGCCGAGGCTGTACATCAACAGCCCACAACCGACTGAACAATATGTGCAGGTATTGCGGGTTTCGCGGCTGCGCAGCAATTTATATTGCCGGGTTTCCGCTAACGCTTCACCTGGGGCAAACCCCAGTGCCGCAGCTGTTGTACCTGCCATACCGCCAGCGCAGATCTTAAAGAACTGCCTTCTGCTGACCTGCATGGTTTACTCCTTGTTCGACATTGTCACGGTTATTTTCTTTTTTGCGGTGTGTGCCGCAAAGGTTCACACTATGCGAATAGCTGAATATCCCTGTATCCATCAAGGATAGTCTGAAAAGAATACCATAATGTTGCTAAGGCTGTTTTATTACGGTTAATACAAAGTGAAAAAAGAAAAGGCTGAATACACAGAAAATGTGGCAGAGCTCTCATCTGCCAGACAGATCCCACTATGGAAACGCAGTGATTTAACACATGCGCAACCTGACTGGCTGGCAGAAGAAGTGCCGGTTGCACTGGTTTACAACGGCATTTCTCACGTTGTGATGATGGCTTCGCCAAAAGACCTGGAATTATTTGCCCTTGGTTTCTCTTTATCGGAAGGGATTATTGAAACTTCACAGGAAATTTATGGCATGGAAGTTGTGCCATCCTGCAATGGTCTTGAAGTCCAGATTGAGCTTTCCAGCCGCCGTTTTATGGGGCTGAAAGAACGCCGCCGGGCGTTGGCCGGGCGCACTGGCTGTGGTGTGTGCGGTGTAGAGCAATTGAATGATATTGGTAAACCGATTACCCCGTTGCCTTTTACTCAAACTTTTGACCTGCGCCACCTGGATACCGGGCTTGGTGGGCTGAAAGCGTTCCAGCCAGTAGGGCAGCTAACTGGCTGTACTCATGTTGCCGCGTGGATGATGCCGGATGGCGTTCTGGCTGGCGGGCACGAAGATGTGGGCCGCCATGTGGCGCTGGATAAACTGCTGGGGCGCCGCAGCCGTGAGCACTGGCCACAGGGCGCGGTGCTGGTGTCCAGCCGGGCCAGTTACGAGATGGTGCAAAAATCAGCCATGTGCGGTGTGGAGATTTTGTTTGCTGTTTCTGCAGCAACCACACTGGCCGTTGAAGTGGCAGAACGCTGTCATCTGACGCTGGTCGGGTTCAGTAAGCCCGGTCGTGCTACGGTGTATACCCACCCGCAACGGTTAGTTGCTGTGGAGTAGTTACGACCCTTTTTATCCCACAGTCTGATCCTTTCTTTTCTTGGTTGTTGTCATAATGCCAGAACCCCGCCACCGGCCGGGTTTCTGCATACGGGGCAATATCACTATGGTGCAATGGTTCAACCTTCCCTGGCCTGACCTCGCGGTTGGTTTTGGGCTGTGTTTATTGATTTCTGCATTGGGCTTTTTGCGGACAGACTGGTTTATCAGCATTGGTTACGGTGCGTCTGTCAGTGCGCTGGCGGTGTGGTTTGCATGGGCGGCACCGCCTTCAGTAACCGGTTCCTGGTTGCAGGCGGGTTTATTGTGCCTGTATGGCCTGCGGCTTGCGGGTTACCTTATTTATCGGGAGCGTTCAGCCAGTTTTGCCCGGGAGCTTGAAGCTTCCAAAGCACGGAGTGCGCATATTACCAACCCGGCCAGGCTGGGGATTTGGTTTAGTGTGAGTGCGTTGTATGTTGCAATGGCGGCGCCATTACTGTTTGTTTTACTGGCTGGCGATACGCCGCTACTTTGGCCTGGTGTAGTGGTTATGACTGCAGGGCTGGGGCTGGAGATAACAGCAGACTGGCAGAAATCGGCCAGTAAAAAGCGCGCACCGAACAAATTTGTGCACCGGGGTGTTTACTGCTGGTGTCGTTACCCGAACTATTTGGGAGAGATTCTGTTCTGGTTGGGAAATGTGATTGCTGGTGTGGGGGTGTACCACACAGTGCTGAGCTGGGGTGTCGTTCTGGTTGGTTTTATTTGTATTTTTCTGATTATGCTTGGGTCGGCTCGCAGGCTGGAGCTGAAGCAAGGATCGCGTTATGGGGATGACCCTGAGTACCAGGTGTGGGTGAGCCAGGTGCCGGTGTTGTTTCCTTTTGTTCCGGTGTATTCGTTGCGGCGGTTGAGGGTTTATTTGGGGTGAGTGTTCCGTTCCCTCGGGCTGGTGTGGTTGTTTCCGTTCACTTCCAGTGGAGTGGTTAATGTGGCTTCACAGCCCGTGAACGGGCTAAGGGGGCTCGCCCCCTTTGCAATCCCCGTTTTCGCTGGCGACCGGTGCTGCGCACTGCGTTCACCTCCGGGCAGTCAGCCTGCGGCCGGCTCGACTCGGCATCCATGCCTCGGTTCGCCTTATTCCGCCATCCGGGCGGAATAACCTTGTCTTCCTTTCTGCGGTTCACCGGTCTTACGCGAACAGGCCTCGCTGTGAGTAACTGTTTTCTTGTGTGGTTTGGTGTAGCTGCGGGTTCTGGATGTGGTCTGTTTTCTTTGTGTTCTGCTGGGGCTTACAGGCGGGAAAGGTGGACTGTGAGCTGGTGCCAGCTGTTGTTTCTCATATATTCATGAATCTATGTATCTGTTTCTTTTTCCTGATGTTGCGGAGTGCTTTGTTTGTTTGATTTACTTATCAGGCGTTTTATTTTTCGGGAAAATATTCAGGAGGAATACCCATGGCTTTAGTAAAAACCGATACACCCACTGAGCAACAAATCGCGCAACTGACTGGGGGATTACGTTCTTACAATATTCAGTTTGTTGAACCGGAGATGTTTCGCCCTTTTGCAGTATTTGATACCGATGAACAGGGCGTTATTCAGGCCGGGATTAGTGGTAAACAACAAGGTGAATGGTTGTCGATTGAATTTTTGTGGGTGGGAGAGGCGCTGCGTGGAACAGGATTAGGCGGGCGTTTAGTTGCTGCTGTGGAAGAGATAGCAGTTGAGCGTGGGAGCCGGTATTTATTGGTGGATACGTTCAGTTTTCAGGCGCTCGGTTTTTATCAGAAGCAAGGTTTTGTATTGCAAATGTCGCTGGATAATTATCCGCATACCGGGCAGCAGCGGCATTATTTAACCAGGTCGCTGGTTGGGTGAGTGTTCCGTTCACTTTTCGCAGTGTCAGTGTGGTGACTATTCCGTTCACTTGCAGTGTGGTTGTTTCCGTTCACCGGAAGTGATGTAGTTAATGTGGCTTCACAGCCGGTGAACGGGCTAAAGGGGGCTCGCCCCCTTTGCAATCCCCGTTTTCGCGGGCGACCGGTGCTACGCACTGCGTTCACCTCCGGGCAGTCAGCCTGCGGCCGGCTCGACTCGGCATCCATGCCTCGGTTCGCCTTATTCCGCCGTCCGGGCGGAATAACCTTGTCTTCCTTTCTCCGGTTCACCGGTCTTACGCGACACAACACTCGCTGCGAGTAGCTGTTTTTTTGTGTTGTGCTGAGTGGCTGTAAGTTCTGTGTCTGGTCTGTCTTTTTGATGTTTTTTGCTGCGAT
>NZ_JJMI01000026.1:0-220 GCF_000705335.1 Mangrovibacter sp. MFB070 | reverse complement strand
GATCCTTATCTGTCAAAACCGCTAATGTCCGTTCTAAGACCGTCTGGAGAACACTTGCCCATCAGTGCTTTTGAACCTTTTTTTCACAGGTCCCTTCCGATTACACTGAGAAGCTGACCACACCTGCTAGAAGATGGAGGTATGCAGCCCGTTAGTAGGAGTAATACTACCCAGCTTATAACCCTCAAACGTAGGGCAGATGGCGGCCGCGATATCCTGC